>NZ_FSRK01000004.1 GCF_900141765.1 Epilithonimonas zeae
AAAAAAAGCTCATCAAAATAAATTGATGAGCTTTAAAAAAAACTGGCGGCGACCTACTCTCCCGCTTTCGCAGTACCATCGGCGCTAGAGGGCTTAACTTCTGTGTTCGGAATGGGAACAGGTGAGCCCCTCTGCTAAAACCACCCTAAAGGCTGTTTGTACAAAAGGTTGTACAGTATATTTATATTTAAATAGAGAGATTAGATTTTAGAGCTTAGAAGTTAGATTAAATCTAAATTCTAACATCTCATTTCCAACTTCTAGTTAAAAAATCGATAAAAACGTTCACAAAGAGAGAACCTTTGTTGCGCAACAAACGCTTGGGTTATTGTAACCAATAGGCTATAAATCTACGGGTAATTAGTACTACTCGGCTATGACATTACTGTCTTTACACCTGTAGCCTATCAACGTCGTCATCTCCAACGACCCTTAAAAGATGTCTCATCTTGAGGCGAGTTTCGCACTTATATGCTTTCAGTGCTTATCTCTTCCAAACGTAGCTACTCAGCGGTGCACCTGGCGGTACAACTGATACACCAGAGGTTTGTTCAATTCGGTCCTCTCGTACTAGAATCAAGCCCTCTCAAACATCTAACGCCCGCAATAGATAGAGACCGAACTGTCTCACGACGTTCTGAACCCAGCTCGCGTGCCACTTTAATGGGCGAACAGCCCAACCCTTGGGACCTTCTCCAGCCCCAGGATGTGACGAGCCGACATCGAGGTGCCGAACCTCCCCGTCGATATGAGCTCTTGGGGGAGACTAGCCTGTTATCCCCGGAGTACCTTTTATCCTATGAGCGATGGCCCTTCCATACGGAACCACCGGATCACTATGTCCTGCTTTCGCACCTGATCGACTTGTAGGTCTCACAGTCAAGCACCCTTATGCCATTACACTCTACGCACGGTTACCAAGCGTGCTGAGGGTACCTTTGAAAGCCTCCGTTACTCTTTTGGAGGCGACCACCCCAGTCAAACTACCCACCACGCAATGTCCTTCTAAAAGAAGTTAGGCTCCAAGTAAGTAAAGGGTGGTATTTCAACGTTGACTCCACGAACACTAGCGTGCCCGCTTCATAGTCTCCCACCTATCCTACACATTACTTACTCAAAGTCAATACGAAGTTATAGTAAAGGTTCACAGGGTCTTTTCGTCCCATTGCGGGTAATCGGCATCTTCACCGATACTACAATTTCACCGAGCTCGTGGCTGAGACAGTGCCCAGATCGTTACACCATTCGTGCAGGTCGGAACTTACCCGACAAGGAATTTCGCTACCTTAGGACCGTTATAGTTACGGCCGCCGTTTACTGGGGCTTCAGTCAAACGCTTCGCTTACGCTAACGCCCTTCCTTAACCTTCCAGCACCGGGCAGGTGTCAGACCCTATACAGCATCTTTCGATTTAGCAGAGTCCTGTGTTTTTGATAAACAGTCGCCTGGGCCTCTTCACTGCGGCCAGCATTGCTGCTGGCGTCTCTTCTTCCGAAGTTACGAGACTATTTTGCCTAGTTCCTTAGCCACGACTCACTCGAGCACCTTAGGATTCTCTCCTCGACTACCTGTGTCGGTTTTGGTACGGGTTGCTTCACTTCGGCTTTTCTTGGAAGCGAGTTCACTACAGCAGCTTCGCCCGAAGGCTAGGCCTTGACTATTCCGTCAGTCTCCAGTAGCTACGTCACTCCGTCCCCTTTTTAGTGTGAGCAAGTATGGGAATATTAACCCATTGTCCATCCACTACCCCTTTCGGGTTCGCGTTAGGTCCCGACTAACCCTCAGCTGATTAGCATGGCTGAGGAAACCTTAGTCTTTCGGTGAGGGGGTTTCTCGCCCCCTTTATCGTTACTTATGCCTACATTTTCTTTTCTATCCGCTCCACAATACCTCACGATACTGCTTCGGCGCAAATAGAATGCTCCCCTACCAGATATAATAAATTATAAATCCATAGCTTCGGTAATATGCTTATGCCCGATTATTATCCATGCCGGACCGCTCGACTAGTGAGCTGTTACGCACTCTTTAAATGAATGGCTGCTTCCAAGCCAACATCCTAGCTGTCAATGCAGTCCAACCGCGTTGTTTCAACTTAGCATATATTTAGGGACCTTAGCTGTTGGTCTGGGTTCTTTCCCTCTCGGACACGGACCTTAGCACCCGCGCCCTCACTGCTGAGAAACATTTATTAGCATTCGGAGTTTGTCAGGAATTGGTAGGATTTGACTCCCCCGCATCCAATCAGTAGCTCTACCTCTAATAAACTTGTCTCAACGCTGCACCTAAATGCATTTCGGGGAGTACGAGCTATCTCCCAGTTTGATTGGCCTTTCACCCCTACCCACAAGTCATCCGAAGACTTTTCAACGTCAACCGGTTCGGTCCTCCACTTTGTGTTACCAAAGCTTCAACCTGCCCATGGGTAGATCACAAGGTTTCGCGTCTAATCCTACTAACTATGCGCCCTATTCAGACTCGCTTTCGCTCCGGCTCCGGACCTGAAGTCCTTAACCTCGCTAGTAAAATTAACTCGTAGGCTCATTATGCAAAAGGCACGCCGTCACACCATATAGGTGCTCCGACCGCTTGTAGGCGTACGGTTTCAGGTTCTATTTCACCCTTCTATTCGAAGTGCTTTTCACCTTTCCTTCACAGTACTTGTTCACTATCGGTCTTTCAGGAGTATTTAGCCTTGGAGGATGGTCCCCCCATATTCAGACAGGATTTCACGTGTCCCGCCCTACTCATTTATCATCTATGTATGCCTTTCAAATACGGGGCTATCACCCTCTATGGCTGTTCTTTCCAGAACATTCTTTTAAACATATAAAGACTTTTGGGCTAATCCGCTTTCGCTCGCCACTACTTACGGAATCTCTTCGATTTCTTTTCCTCCGGGTACTTAGATGTTTCAGTTCTCCGGGTTTGCTCCTCTTACGAGGTAATACATCTTCAATGTATTGGGTTGCCCCATTCGGACATCTGCGGATCAATTCGTGTGTGCCGATCCCCGCAGCTTTTCGCAGCTTACCACGTCCTTCTTCGCCTCTGAAAGCCTAGGCATCCGCCATACGCCCTTAACGATTTCTTTCCTATTTTTAGGTTACTCAAGCGCTTGTTTGCGCTCGGTTTTCTCTTTGTGATGTCTTTACCGTTAATGTCAATGATCTTTGTTGCTTTCTATTCGTCTGATGAACAATTGTTGTTTTTGGCTCCAATCGTAACTTTTAAATCAAACTCCTAAAACAGTGGAGAATAAGGGAGTCGAACCCTTGACCTCCTGCGTGCAAGGCAGGCGCTCTAGCCAGCTGAGCTAATTCCCCCTCTAGTAGACTTCAGATGTCAGATGATAGATCTCAGACTTAATGTCTGTCGTCTCATATCTGATTTCTTCCCGTCTTTTACAATTAGTAGTCTCGGGCAGGCTCGAACTGCCGACCTCTACATTATCAGTGTAGCGCTCTAACCAGCTGAGCTACGAGACTTCATTTTTAGTTGTCGGTTGTTAGTTGATAGTTGTCAGTTTTACTAACTTCTAATGTCTAACCTCTAACTTCTTAAACTAAATCTCTTTCCCTTTACTAATTTCTAGTGGGTTTATTTTTTATATAATCAACCGAGTAAAAAAACCAAAGCTTTTTGTATAAAGCACTTTAATATTTTTTGACGTATAGTCTCTAAAATGAGATGTTCCAGCCGCACCTTCCGGTACGGCTACCTTGTTACGACTTAGCCCTAGTTACCTGTTTTACCCTAGGCAGCTCCTTTTACGGTCACCGACTTCAGGTACCCCAGACTTCCATGGCTTGACGGGCGGTGTGTACAAGGCCCGGGAACGTATTCACCGCGCCATGGCTGATGCGCGATTACTAGCGATTCCAGCTTCATAGAGTCGAGTTGCAGACTCCAATCCGAACTGAGACCGGCTTTCGAGATTTGCATCACATCGCTGTGTAGCTGCCCTCTGTACCGGCCATTGTATTACGTGTGTGGCCCAAGACGTAAGGGCCGTGATGATTTGACGTCATCCCCACCTTCCTCTCTACTTGCGTAGGCAGTCTCACTAGAGTCCTCAACTTAATGCTAGCAACTAGTGACAGGGGTTGCGCTCGTTGCAGGACTTAACCTAACACCTCACGGCACGAGCTGACGACAACCATGCAGCACCTTGAAAAATGTCCGAAGAAGGATCTATTTCTAAATCTGTCATTTCCCATTTAAGTCTTGGTAAGGTTCCTCGCGTATCATCGAATTAAACCACATAATCCACCGCTTGTGCGGGCCCCCGTCAATTCCTTTGAGTTTCATTCTTGCGAACGTACTCCCCAGGTGGCTAACTTATCACTTTCGCTTAGTCTCTGAATCCGAAAACCCAAAAACGAGTTAGCATCGTTTACGGCGTGGACTACCAGGGTATCTAATCCTGTTCGCTCCCCACGCTTTCGTCCATCAGCGTCAGTTAAGACATAGTAACCTGCCTTCGCAATTGGTGTTCTAAGTAATATCTATGCATTTCACCGCTACACTACTTATTCCAGCTACTTCTACCTTACTCAAGACCTGCAGTATCAATGGCAGTTTCATAGTTAAGCTATGAGATTTCACCACTGACTTACAGATCCGCCTACGGACCCTTTAAACCCAATAAATCCGGATAACGCTTGCACCCTCCGTATTACCGCGGCTGCTGGCACGGAGTTAGCCGGTGCTTATTCGTATAGTACCTTCAGCTTTCCACACGTGGAAAGGTTTATCCCTATACAAAAGAAGTTTACAACCCATAGGGCCGTCGTCCTTCACGCGGGATGGCTGGATCAGGCTCTCACCCATTGTCCAATATTCCTCACTGCTGCCTCCCGTAGGAGTCTGGTCCGTGTCTCAGTACCAGTGTGGGGGATCACCCTCTCAGGCCCCCTAAAGATCATTGACTTGGTAGGCCGTTACCCTACCAACTATCTAATCTTGCGCGTGCCCATCTCTATCCACCGGAGTTTTCAATAATCAATGATGCCATCAATTATATTATGGGGTATTAATCTTCCTTTCGAAAGGCTATCCCCCAGATAAAGGCAGGTTGCACACGTGTTCCGCACCCGTGCGCCGCTCTCTCATTTCCGAAGAAACAATACCGCTCGGCTTGCATGTGTTAGGCCTCCCGCTAGCGTTCATCCTGAGCCAGGATCAAACTCTCCATTGTATGTTTGTTTGTCCTTATACTCAAACTCAATTTAAAATTGACGCTTTGGTTTTTTTTCCTTACTTGGTTGTTATATGTTATGTCAATGAACTTTGTTCTTTTCGCTTCATCAGGAATCTTAATCTGTCATCTTGTCCCTGATTTGCGAGTGCAAAAGTAAAAAG